>NZ_WWCX01000309.1:0-367 GCF_009857655.1 Duganella vulcania | reverse complement strand
GCGGCGGTCAGCGCGCTGGCCTGGCCGGTGGTCAGGGCGACGATCTGGTTGGTGCTCAGGGCGCCCACTTGAGCCGAGCTCAGCGCGGCGAACTGGTTGGTCGACAGCGCGGCAACCTGGTCGGTCGCGAGGCCGGCCAGCTGGCTGGTGCGCAGCGCGGCGATGTCGTTGGTGGACAGGCCCGACAGGTCGGCGGTCTCGATCGCGCCGATGCTGTTGGAGCTCAGCGCGGCCACTTGTGCGGTGCTCATGCTGGCGATCTGGCCCGAGGTCAACGCGACCACCTGGTTGGTGCCCAGGGCGGCGATGCCGCCGGTGCTCAGCGCGGCGATCGAGGCGGTGGCCAGCGAATTGATCTGGCCGGTGG
>NZ_WWCX01000308.1:0-383 GCF_009857655.1 Duganella vulcania | reverse complement strand
GGCGCGCCGCGCGGCGGCTCGAGCCGCGCTTGCCCTGCCCGCGCGCGCCCTCGGCGACGGCGACCCAGCAGGCGTGCACATGACTCCAGACGAGTCGGTAAAAACGGTTGGCGGAGGCGTGTTTATACATGGGGTGTCCGTACGGGTTCGGGGTGCGGGGGAAGGAGTGTTCAGGCCAGCAGCAGGCTGAATTCGGCGCGGTAGAGGCGTGAGCCGGTGCGCTTTTCGCCGGGGATCAGGTACAGCGCGAAGCGGCCGATCTGGTCGTGGTCCATTTCGTAGTTGCCGGCGGCCAGCGCGCCGCCGGCCGGGCCGGCGAAGTACAGCGTAAATTGCGCGATGGCGGGCGTGGCGGCGGCGCCGGCGCGCGCCGGCAGCTCGCG
>NZ_WWCX01000307.1:0-397 GCF_009857655.1 Duganella vulcania | reverse complement strand
GCGCCCTGTGCCTGCTGGCCGCCGCCAACCTGCTGCTGATCGGCGCCAGCTACGCGCTGGCCTTCTGGGCGCCGGCGCTGGTGCAGCGCTGGGCCGCACAAAGCCATATGCAGCCTGGCCTGCTGGCCGCCATCCCGCACCTGGCCGGCGTCGCCGGCATGATCGTCATCGGTTACGACTCGGACCGCCGGCGCGAGCGGCGCGGCCACTTCGTCGCCTGCATGGTGCTGGCCGCCGGCGGCCTGGCGCTGGCCATCGCCGCCAACAACGGCATGGCCTGGTCGCTGGCCGGGCTGGCGCTGGCGTCGCTGGGCATCGCCTCGGCCGCGCCGCTGCTGATCGCCATCGCCACCGACCTGCTGTCGCGCCGGCGCGACAGCAGGTCGGTGGCGATGGC
>NZ_WWCX01000306.1:0-407 GCF_009857655.1 Duganella vulcania | reverse complement strand
CCCGCTCTCGCCGCGCACGATCAGCACCGGCTGGCCGCGCAGCGCCGCCAGGTCCAGCGTTTGCAGCAGGTGTTCGGAGTCGCTGTGGGCGCTGTCGGCCGGGCTGACGATGTCGGCCGTGTCGGGCGTGACGCCGTGCGCGGCCAGCGCGGCGCGGCTGCCCTCCCCCAGCACCGCCAGCTTGACGCCGGCCGGCCACTGTTGAATGTGCGCGAAGGCGGCGTCGATGGCGTTGGGCGAGACGAAGGCCACCAGTTGATAGCCCGGCTGCGGCGCGCACAGCCGCGCCAGCGCGGCCAGCAGCGCGGCCGGCTCGGGCAAGGGTTCGATTTCCAGCAGCGGCAGCAGTTCCACCCGGCGGCCCAGCGCGGCGATGCGCGCCGCCAGCGGCCGGGCTTGCGCCAGCG
>NZ_WWCX01000305.1:0-408 GCF_009857655.1 Duganella vulcania | reverse complement strand
GCCGTGGTGGCCCACATGGCGCCGTCCGGCGCGCGCGCGAAGCTGTACGTGGCGCCGGGCGGGAAGCCGTCGGCCGCGCCGTAGTGGCGCACCTGGCCGTCCTTGAACACGCTGGCGCCGCCGAAGCGGTAGCCGACCCACAGCGCGCCGTCCGGCGCCGTGTACAGCGGCAGCACGATGGTCGACTGCAGCTTCTGGCCGCCGACCTGCTCGCGCCGCTCGAAGTTGAGGCCGTCGAAGCGGTACAAGCCGTTCGGCGTGGACAGCCACAGCCAGCCGTCCGGGGTCTGGGTGATGGCCTGGATCTGCGCCGGCGCGCCCTCGGCGGCGGTCCAGGCGTGATGGCTGTAGTCGCTCAGCAGGCGCGCGTGGCCGGCGGCGGCCGGGCGCCACGCCGCCAGCAGCAGC
>NZ_WWCX01000304.1:0-412 GCF_009857655.1 Duganella vulcania | reverse complement strand
CTGGCGGTCGAGGCGGCGGTGCCGCCGGACGACACGGCGGCGGCAATGCCGGCGGCCAGCAACGGCACGGCGCACAGCACGGCGATGGTGGAAGGCTTCAGGCGCGGCTTCATGCGCCCACCTCGTCGATGCGGCCGTCGCGCAGGTGGATGGTGCGCTGGGCGCCGGCGGCGATGGCGGGATCGTGCGTGACCAGCACCAGCGTCTGCCCGCCCGCATGCAATTCCTTCAGCAACGCCAGCACGTCGGCGGCGCTTTTTGAATCGAGGTTGCCGGTCGGTTCGTCGGCCAGCAGCAGCGCCGGCCGATTCAGCAGCGCGCGGGCGATCGCGGCACGCTGCAACTGGCCGCCGGACAGCTGCCCCGGCAGGTGGCCGGTGCGCTCCCCCAGGCCGATGCGTTCCAGCAGCGC
>NZ_WWCX01000303.1:0-414 GCF_009857655.1 Duganella vulcania | reverse complement strand
ACCGCCTGCCGCAAGGCGCGCTGGCCGGCCTGCGCCCCGGCGACGTGCTGCAGCCGGAGCGCTGCAGCTTCGATTGCAGCGGCCAGGGCAGCGTCACGCTGGGCGGCGTGCGCGCCAGCGTGCGCTACCAGGCCCCCGCCAGTTTGATCATCCTAGCTTTGGAGACACAGATGGACGCACCACAGGACAGCAACGAGCGCATGAGCGAGGACACGAGCGAGGCGATCAGCGAGGACTTGGGCCGGGACCTGCCCCGGTCTGCGCCGCCGGCCGACGACGCGCCGGCCCTCCCGCCCGGCGCGCTGGACCAGTTGTCGCTGACGCTGGACATCGAACTGGGCAGCGTCACCGTCAGCCTGGGGGCGCTGCGCGCGCTGGCGCCCGGCGGCACGCTGCCGCTGGCCGGCGCCAGAT
>NZ_WWCX01000302.1:0-416 GCF_009857655.1 Duganella vulcania | reverse complement strand
GCGCTTGCTGCGGCGACACCTGGCGCCGCTCCTCCGGCTGGCGGAACTGGCGGCGGTTGTCGTCGCGCTCGCGGTCGTACCGGTCGCGGTTGGCCGGGAACGGCGTCGGCACGGCCGGCGCCGGCACCGGCGCGGCGGTGATCGGCGGGTTGGCCTTCTGGATATTCGGCGTCACCATGATGGGCGGATTGGCCTGCTGGATGTTCGGCGTCACCGCGATCGGCGGAGTGGCCTGCTGGATGTGCGGCGGCTGCCCCGGCCGGCCGTACGGACGCACATCGATACGCACGTCGCTGGGCTGGATGGTTTGCGGCGGCGCGTCGGGCCGGCCGAACTGGCCCGGCGCCAGCGTGCTGATCTGCGAACGGCCCGGCTGCGTTGGCGCCACCGGTTGCGGCGCCGGCGGCGCGGTCAGC
>NZ_WWCX01000301.1:0-426 GCF_009857655.1 Duganella vulcania | reverse complement strand
TGGCGCCAGCAGCGCGCCGCGCTGCGGCTGGCCAAACTGCTGTGGCGCAGCGCGCGCCAGGCCGCGACCGCACACTGGCAGCAGGCGCGCCAGCAGTTCTTCGCAATGGAAACGGACAGCCGGCAGTTCCGCGCCGCCCAGGGCGGCTACGAACGCATGAAGCGCGACACCGGCCAGCGGCTGCTGGCCTGGCGCGACAACGCCACGGCCAGCCGCGCCGCCGGCGCCGAATTTTTCGCCGCCCATCGCCGCTTGCAGAACGCCAGGAAGCAGCAGGAAAAACTCGACCTGCTGCGCGAACACATCCGCACAGGAACCCGCCACCATGACGATTGAGCTGCGCCCACACCCTCCCGTTGCGCCGCATGAGGACGACGCGCCGAGACCGGCGCGCCCGGCGCCGGCCCGCTACACGCCCAGGCTGGC
>NZ_WWCX01000300.1:0-429 GCF_009857655.1 Duganella vulcania | reverse complement strand
GGCCACCCGCCAATTGGCGGCGCTGGGCAGCAGCCAGCTGGCTGCGTTGACCACGGCCGATTTCGCCGCGCTGGGCAGCGCGCAGATCGGCGCGTTGTCCACCGGCGCGCTGGCCGGCTTGCCGGCCGCCGACCTGGCGGCCCTGAATCCGTCCGTCGTGCCGCAGTTGAGCGCGGCGCTGCTGGCCGCGCTGAGCACGGCGCAGCTGAGTGGCTTCGCGACCCGCCATATCGCCGCGCTGAGCAGCGCGCAGATCGCGGCGCTGAGCAGCACCCAGGTGCAGGCGCTGAGCACGGCGCAGATCGGCGCGTTGGGTTCGCGCCAGGTGGCCGGCCTGTCCACCGACGACGTGGCCGCCCTCGGCAGCGGCGCCATCAAGGCGCTGAGCGTGGCCGCGGCCGCCGCGCTGGGTTCCGACCAGCTGGCGCA